>NZ_CP182230.1:0-10000 GCF_048079215.1 Pseudomonas sp. NFX71
CCGCAGCTGCGAGTCGGCAAAGCCCTCCTCGAGAAAATGCCCGAGGGTAGGAAAGCTCACCGCTTTGAACTGCTCGATCAGCTGCGACTTATCCATGTGGCGACTCCTTCGTGATCAACTCGGCCACACAATCGATCTCCAGTGACACGCCCCACAGCGCCACACACACCGTGGTTCGCGCCGGGGGCGCATGGCCGAGAAGCTCGCGGTACACCGCGTTGAACGGCTCCAGTTGCGCGGGATCGGTCAGGTACGCGTTGACCTTGATCACATGGCTGAAATCGGAGCCCGCCTCGATCAGGATCGCCTCGAGATTGCGCAAGGTTTGCCGCACTTGCTCGGTGAAATCGACGGGCTGGTCGTCGAGCCCGCTTTGCGCCGGAATCTGCCCGGCGGTGAACACCAGATGGCCGCTGACCACCGCTTGAGAGTAAGGCCCGACCGGGCTGATGAAACCCGGGGCCGACTGGATTCTGCGCATGCTGTTGAACTCCATGGATCAGGCCGCAGCCGATTTGAAAGGTTTGCGAGCGGGTTGGTCGTCGGCAGTCGCCCCCGCCGGAATTTCGCTGATGTCGCGCTTGAAGGTCTCGGTCAGCAGCAACAGCGCCAACAGGGAAATCAGTGCCGCGCCGATCATGTACCAGGCCACCGACGAGCCTTTGCCAGTGGCTGCGAGCAACGCGGTGGTGACGATAGGCGTCGCTGCGCTGCCGAGCAGCCCGGACAACATGTAGCTGATCGACAGCCCCGAATAGCGCACCCGCGTGCCGAACAACTCCGCCAGGAAAGTCGCAATCGGCCCGTAGTTGGCGGCGAAGGCGGTCATCAACAGCAAGTAGCCGAAGATCACCAACGACAGCTCTTTGGTGTCCATCAACCAGAACATCGGGAACGCCACCAACGCCTCGGCAACGATGCCGGCGACGATGATCGGCTTGCGTCCGTAACGGTCCGACAGCGCACCAAATACCGGCAACATGACGATGCACCAGGCGCAGGACAGCAGCACTACACCGAGCATCACGCTGCGACTGAAGCCCAGATTCTGCGTGCCGTACGTCAGGCCGAACGCGACGATGATGTTGAACGACGCGCCGGTCGACATCGTCGCAATACCGCCAAGCACCACTTGTTTCCAGTACTTGCGAAAGACTTCGGCCAACGGCATTTTCACCTGCACTTCGGCTTCCTTGACCTTGTTGAACGCCGGGGTTTCAGCGATGTTCAGGCGGATGTACAAGCCCACGGCGATCAGCAAAACGCTGGCCAGGAACGGAATGCGCCAGCCCCAGGCCAGCAGGTCTTCAGGCGACAGCCACGCCGCGATCAGCAGGAACGCCAGGTTGGCAATCATGGTCCCGGCGGGCACGCCGATCTGCACCCAGGAACCGTACAAGCCGCGCTTGTTGGCCGGCGCATGCTCCACCGCCATCAGCACCGCCCCGCCCCACTCGCCGCCCAGTGCCAGGCCTTGAATGACCCTGAGCAATAACAACAGGATGGGCGCCCAGATACCGATGGCCGCGTAGTTGGGCAACAGGCCGATGGCGAATGTGGCGGCGCCCATGGTCAGCAGCGAAATCAACAACATCGACTTGCGGCCCAGCTTGTCGCCGAAGTGCCCGAACAATGCCGCGCCGACGATCCTCGCCAGATAGGCCGAAGCGAACGTGCCGAACGCCAGTAAGGTGCCGATCAACGGCACGAAATCCGGGAAGAACACTTTGTTGAACACCAGCGCTGACGCGGTGGCGAAAACAAACAAGTCGTACCATTCCACGGTGGTGCCGATGACACTGGCCACGGCGACTTTTTTCATGCTGATTGCAACTTCCGGTGGTGCGCCGGACTTTTCTGCGGACGATAGATCGCTCATCACTGACTCCAGGAATTTGTTTAATTGTTTTGACTGGCAGTAAAACGTTCGAGGTGAGGGATTGTTGTTATGTCTCGCCCAACTTGGCGGGCGAGTTAGTCAGTCTCAATAACCGAGTGTTCGGTCGGCGCAATTCAATAGTGGTTCATCGGCGTTTAAACGGCGAAAGTTCTCTGCCACTTGTTCGGCAATGCAATCGTGGGACGCGGCCGAGGCCATGTGTGGCGTGATCGCGACGCCCGGCATGGTCCAGAGGCGATGATGGGGCGGAAGCGGTTCTTGTTCGAAAACATCCAGCAAGGCGCCGCGCAGTTTTCCTGTTTTCAGGGCGTGTTCGAGGTCGTCGATGTTGAGGTGACCGCCGCGACCGCAATTAACCAGTGCGGCGCCATTGGCCAGATGTTCGAAGGTTGAATTACCGAGGATGCCGCGCGTCTCGCGGGTCAGTGGAAGCAAGTTGATCAACAGCTCCACGCCCTCAAGAAACGGGTTCAGTTGTTCGGCACCGGCGAAGATCTGGACACCGTTCAGATCCTTGCTACGACGGGCCCAGCCTCGAACGTCATAACCGGCGGCAGCCAGATCCTGAGCAATGGCGCTACCCAACGATCCCAGCCCCATCACACCGACCTTGAATTGCCCCGCCGCCCGTTGCAGCGGTCGCTCCCAGTGTTGATTGCGTTGTTGTTCCAGCACCTGATCAAAGCCACGGTGATAGTGAATCACCGCCCAGCGCACGTACTCGGTCATGCCTTGGCGGTGGCCGGGATCAACCACCCGGCATACCGGCAGATCCGGGCACGACGGGTCATGTTCGAGGTGATCGATGCCGGCCGCCACTGAGTGGAGGACCTGTAGGTTCGGCAACGCGGCCAGGCTGCCCGGCAAAGGAAACCAGCAGGCGGCAATCTGCGCGTGTTCAGCCAGCGGATCATCCGCCAGCACGGTGGTGAGCTGCGGCGCGCTACGGGCAAACGCCGCCTGCAATTGCTGGAGCAGCAAGGTGTCGCGGGACAGCAAAACCACGGTGTTCATGACAGATAGGACTCACGCTGGGATTCGATCAGGGTCAGTGCGGCCTCCCAGGCCAGGTCGATGATGTTGTCCTGTTCATCGCGGTCAAACTGTTCAGCGGTGTGTGCACAGACTTCCGGGGACGGGTAATGCAATTCGCAACCACCGGCCAGCGCGGCGACCTGCGCCTGACAGGCACGCTCAAGGAAGTGAATTTCCTGAAACGCCTGGGCCACCCCCGACCCACCGACCAGCAAGCCGTGGTTACGCAGGATCATCGCCCGGTGCGGCCCCAGGTCGTCGATCAAACGCCCGCGCTCATCCAGCGACAGCGCGATACCTTCGTAGGTGTGGTACGCCAGCTTGCCGTAGAACTTCAGCGCATGCTGACTGATCGGCAGCAAACCTTGCTTCTGCGCGGCAACGGCCATGCCGGCGGCGGTGTGGGTGTGAATCACGCAGTTGAGATCCGGTCGGGCCATGTGGATCGCCGAATGAATGACGAAGCCGGCGGCGTTGACCCGATGACCTTCGTAGGCCGGGTCGACGATGCACCCGTCCTGATCGATACGCACCAGATCCGAGGCGCGCATGCGGTCGAAAATCACCCCGTAGCGGTTGATCAGAAAGTGATGCTCAGGCCCCGGAATCCGCAGGGTGATGTGGGTATCGATCAAGTCGGTCATGCGAAAGTGCGCGACCAGCCGATACAGCGCCGCCAGCTCGCAACGGGCCTTCCATTCAACCGGGCCGATGTGTTCAGGTTGACTCACGAATACACCTCTTTAGCAGCGTGGGTGACGATCGGGTTGGCGCGCAGGCGGGCCAGCCCGCAAACACCGATCAGGGACAAGGCCGAGAGCAAGGTGAAGAACACCGCCAGCGGCAGCCATTGTCCGGAAAACTTGCTCGCCAGCAGCGTGCCGATCAGCGGCGTGGTGCCCCCGGCCAGCGCGCAACTCAACTGGTAAGCGATGGAAATGCCCGAGTAGCGCAGATGCACCGGGAACGCCTGGGTCATGTAACCGGCGATCACCGCGTACAGCGCCGACAGGATCACCACCGCCAGGGCGATGCCGAGGGTCATCAACAGAATGTTTTGCGTACCCACCAGCACAAACATCGGGTACGGCGTGACCATGCACAGCAGTGCGACGAGCTTGAGAAAGCGCCCCTCGCCGATACGCTCGGCGAGCAACGCGGAAAGCGGTTGCGAAAGCAGCTGAATAACAGTCACCAAAAACAGGCAATCGAGAATCGTCGAGCGCGCGATGCCCTGATACTGGGTGACGTAGGTGATCATGAACGTGTTGGTGAAGAAAAACCCGGCGGAGCCAATGGTCACCGCCGCAGCGGCAAACAGGATCTGCCGCCAGCAGGTACGGATCACGTCTTTCACCGGGTATCTGGCGGTTTCGTTGTTGTCTCGGGCCTTGGCGAATTCCGGCGACTCGTGCACGCCGGAACGGATCATCAGGCCGACCATCATCAGCACACCGCTGGCGAGAAACGGCAGACGCCAACCCCAGGACAAGAAGTCTTCTGGCTCAAGGGACGTCACCAGGCGAAAGGCGATCAGGGCCAGCAACAAACCCGCTGGACTGCCGAGCTGGGCAAACGAGGCGTAGAACGTTTTGCGCTTGGCCGGCGCGTGCTCGCTGGCCATCAACACCGCACCGCCCCACTCGCCCCCCACCGAAATGCCCTGGATCAGGCGCAGTACGATGAGACCGACCGGCGCCCAGATGCCGACACTGGCGTAGCTCGGCAGCAGGCCGATCCCGGCAGTCGCCAGGCCCATCAGCGCCATGGTCACCAGCAGCATTTTCTTGCGGCCCAGACGATCGCCCAAGTGACCGAACACCATGCCGGCCATGGGGCGAGCGATGAAGCCAACAGCGAAACTACCGAAGGCGGCCAGGGTGCTCATCACCGGGTCGCTGCTGGGAAAGAACACTTGCCCAAGCACCAGCGCCGCCGCGGTGGCGTAAATGTAAAAGTCGTAGAACTCGATGGTCGTGCCAATGAAGGCGGCGGCCGCGGCTCGTCGCGGTTGTGCGGTGGTGTGCATGCAAGGACCCTGTGTATTTATAGTTTTGGGCAGGTACTGAAGGCTGTTTACGGTTGCGCTCTGTGGCGCTTGTGGGCTTTATCGCTTCCGTGCCAGGATTAGTCAATTTTCATATTCTTATCTTTACTATTAGCACGGCTACTACATGGAATTGTCATGACCTCCACTAACCCTTGGGTGGGCCGACGTTTTCTCAACGATCGCCTGGACTGGAACCTGTTGCGCACCTACCTGGTGATCGGCCAGGAAGGCAGCATGAGCCGCGCTGCAGCGCGGCTGCACATCACGCAGTCGGCGGTCAGCCAAGCGCTAAAACGGCTGGAAGAACAACTGGAATGTGTGCTGATTGCCCGCAGCGGGCGACGGTTCGACCTGACGGAAACCGGGGAAGAAGTCCTGCGCATTGCGGCGGATATCTACGGCGATATCTCGCGATTGGGTACGGTCGTGGAGAGTCGTCACGATGACGTGGTGGGCAAGATCCGTATCCTCACCGTCAGTGGCGTGCAGGCGCGACACTACGATGACTTCCTCGCCGACTTCCATGAAACCCACCCGAAAGTCGAACTGGAAGTCGAGGTCATGGGCAGCTCGAACATCATCAGTTCGTTACTGCAAAAGACCGCGACCATTGGCGTCGGACTGTGTCGTTTACCGCAACCGCGGCTGGAGCAGCGGGTACTGTTTCGCGAGCGCTATGCGTACTTTTGTGGCCAGCGTCATCGACTCTTCGGGCAAGAAAACCTGACGCTGGAAGAACTCGCGGCGGAGAACTTCGTCAGCTTCACCAGCGACCAGCTCGGCGGCAACCTTTCGCCGCTGACACTGTTCCGTGACGAGCAAGGCTTCACCGGCAAGATCGTCGCCTCATCGACGAGTTTCGAAGAGATTTACCGCTTGATTTGCGCAGGCTACGGAATTGGCTGCTTGCCGACGCACCTGGTGCGAAGGGATGTCGAGCAAGGTTTGCTCTGGCGTTTGCCGCCGGAAGACGGGGTGGTGGATTTCGATATCCAGCTGCTGTGGAATCGCGAGCAGAAGATGAGTCAGGCCGAAACCGTGTTCCTCGAAAGCTTCCAGCACATGCTCAGCATCCGTGAGCCTGTGCTGTGAAGCCTTGAACACTTAAACGTGAGGATCGCCCGGCGCTTTACTCGGCGTGGCGTATTGCGGCTTCAGATGTCCGTCCTGATCCAGTAGCCAGGCGTCCATGATCTGCCGCACCACAGGGCCGGCGACGCGACCGCCGGCCTCGCCGTTCTCGATCATCACCGAGATCACAATCTTCGGATGCTCGGCCGGAGCGAAACCGACAAACAAGGCGTTGTCGCGATTACGCTCCAGGGTTTTCGCCCGGTTGTAGCGCTCACCCTGTTTGATCGCGACCACTTGCGCCGTACCACTCTTGCCGGCGATCCGGTACTGAGCACCCTGCGCCGCCGCTCGGGCAATTCCGCGTGCGTCGTGCATCACCATTTGCATGCCGTGGTTGACCTGCTCCCAGTCTCGTGGGTCCTTCAACAGGATGTTTGGCATCGGATGCTCATCCACTGGCGCAACGCCGTCCACGGTCTTGGCCAGGTGCGGTCGGTTCCAGACACCTTTGTTGGCGATCAGCGCAGTCGCTTGAGCCAGCTGCAGCGGCGTGACCTGCATGTAGCCCTGGCCGATGCCGAGAATCACGGTCTCTCCGGGGAACCATGGCTGACGACGCGTGGCACGCTTCCAGGCCTGGGACGGCATCAGGCCGGCAGACTCTTCGAACATGTCCAGCGAGACCTTCTCGCCGAGGCCGAACATCGCCATGTAGTCGTGCAGGCGATCAATGCCCAACTTGTGCGCCAAGTCATAGAAGTAGGTGTCATTGGAGCGCATGATCGCCGTGTCCATGTCCACCCAGCCATCGCCGCTGTGGTTCCAGTTACGGTATTTATGATCAAAGTCGGGAAGTTGGTAGTAACCGGGGTCGAAGACGCGTGTCTGCGGGGTTACCACGCCGGCGTCAAGACCGGCGATGGCCACTTCCGGCTTGATAGTCGAGCCCGGAGCGTAGAGGCCGCGCAGCACACGGTTGAACAGCGGCCGGTCGATGGAATCGTGCAGCGCCGCATATTCCTTGAAGCTGATCCCGGTCACGAACAGATTCGGGTCGAAGCTTGGCTTGCTGACCATGGCCAGCACTTCGCCGGTCGATGGATCGAGCGCGACCACTGAACCACGACGATCACCCAAGGCTTCTTCGGCGGCTTCCTGAAGTTTGACGTCCAGGCTCAGGACGATGTTTTTGCCGGGGATCGGATCGGTGTGTTTGAGCACCCGCAGAACGCGGCCCTGAGCGTTGGTTTCGACTTCTTCGTAACCGACCTGGCCGTGTAATTCCGACTCGTAGAACTTTTCAATCCCGGTCTTGCCGATGGATTGAGTGCCTCGATACTCGACCGTATCCAGGGCTTTGGATTCTTTCTCGTTGATCCGACCGACGTAGCCAATCGAATGCGCGAAGTGTGCGCCCATTGGGTAGTGACGAACGAATTGTGGCTCGACATCGATTCCGGGCAGACGGAATTCGTTGACGGCGAGTACGGCGATTTGCTCTTCGCTGAGTTCATAGAACAGGGTGACGGGCTCGAATGGATGACGCGCCTGCTTCATCGCCTTGTCGAACAGCGTCCGGTCCTCAGCGGGCAGGTGCAAGAGGTTGACCACCTCGTCCAGTTCTTCTTTGACGTCGGAGGCGCGTTCGCGGGTGATGGTCAGGTTGAAGCTGGGACGATTGTCGGCGAGGACCACGCCGTTGCGGTCGTAGATCAACCCGCGCGCCGGGGCAATCGGCAATACGTGGACACGATTGTTCTCGGAGATGGTCGAGTGATAGTCAAACTCGACCACCTGCAGCACGTACATGCGCACCACCAGTGCGCAGGTGATCGAGACGACGAGCAAGGCGCAGGCCATCAATCTTTTGTTGACCAGGCGCGTCTCTTTTTCGTGATCCTTGATCGGTATGGGTTCGGGCATTTCTGTAGCTGCTCTTTGACAAAAATGGAGCGCCGATCCTTAGGCTTGAAATCAGTCCGTTAAAAACGAGCTGCACCATACCAAAAACCGTGCGGTCGCTTTAGTGCGATTTTCTCTAATGGTTGTCCTTGAGGGCCAAAACGACAGTTGGTTTATCGTGTGGATTCGTGCGGTTTGCTCAAGATTTATATTCCCATTCGTGCATTTTTCTTGCCGATAGGTCTGTGGATACTGAGTGCATGTCATTCCATTTTGTCTGGGAGTCTTTTCATGCATTCACGATTTAAACGATTACTGGGCTCCAACGGGTTTTCGATTGGCCTGGAGCTGCCGCTGGATAATGATTGGTCCAGTGATGGCCAGCGGCGGCGGATTGCTGAGGAACGGCCCTTCGGTGTTCCAGATCTGAAGCAACATGCGGCGATGGCGCGTCTGGCCGACAAGGCTGGTTTCCGCGCGCTGTGGGTTCGTGATGTACCGGTTTATGATCCGAATTTCGGAGACGCCGCACAGGTCTTCGAAACCTTTTCCTACCTTGGCTATCTCGCCGGAATCACCGACAACATCATGTTGGGTACCGCGGCGGTTGTACTGCCATTGCGTCAGCCCTGGCTCACCCTGAAGGGCGCAAACAGTATTGATGAATTGAGCGACGGACGTTTACTGCTCGGCGTCGCCAGCGGCGACCGCCCGATGGAGTATCCGTTGTTTGGTGTGGATTACGATCAGCGCGCAGAGATCTTCCGCAATACGGTGGAGTTGCTGCGCGACCAGGGTGCAGGCCGCTTGCCTGATGGTGCGCAATTGCTTCCGCAGCGGGACCAAGCAGTGCCATTGCTGGTGGCAGGTCTTGGTCAGCAGTCACCTGCCTGGATTGGCGAACATATGGATGGCTGGCTCGCCTATCCCGGCACGCCGGACGAACATCGTCGTCGGGTGGGGCTGTGGAGGGAAGTAGGTGGGGATAAGCCTTACATCAGCTTCGTCCACCTGGATCTGGCAGCCAATCCTCATGCTCCGATGCGACGTGTACGGTTCGGCGGTATTTGTGGGCGGTTGGCGTTGATAGATGAACTTCAGGCATTGCGTGAAGCCGGTGTGCAGCATGTTGGTCTGCATGTGCGTCGTAGCGAACGGCCGGTTGCCGACGTTATCGAAGAGATCGCTGAATACGTTCTGCCAAAGTTTCACTAACTGTGCCGATGAGATCAGGGGCAGCCGATGAGGCTGCCCATTTTTTTGCGCCACTTTCCTGCGGGCAAAACAAAACCCCAACTGCTTTCGCAATTGGGGTTTCGGAATTTAATCTTGACGATGACCTACTCTCACATGGGGAAACCCCACACTACCATCGGCGATGCATCGTTTCACTGCTGAGTTCGGGATGGGATCAGGTGGTTCCAATGCTCTATGGTCGTCAAGAAATTCGGTAGCCAGGTCGTGGGCCTTTGCAGGTTCACGCTCCAGCGAATGGGTATGCGATAGTTTGTGTGTTTGTTCTCGAACTTTCGGTTCGTTTCGTCTTCACACACCGCAATCTGGTGCTCTTTCGAGTCAGCAAATTGCTTGGGTGTTATATGGTCAAGCCTCACGGGCAATTAGTATTGGTTAGCTCAACGCCTCACAGCGCTTACACACCCAACCTATCAACGTCGTAGTCTTCGACGGCCCTTCAGGGGACTCAAGGTCCCAGTGAGATCTCATCTTGAGGCTAGTTTCCCGCTTAGATGCTTTCAGCGGTTATCTATTCCGAACATAGCTACCCGGCAATGCCACTGGCGTGACAACCGGAACACCAGAGGTTCGTCCACTCCGGTCCTCTCGTACTAGGAGCAGCCCCTCTCAAATCTCAAACGTCCACGGCAGATAGGGACCGAACTGTCTCACGACGTTCTAAACCCAGCTCGCGTACCACTTTAAATGGCGAACAGCCATACCCTTGGGACCGGCTTCAGCCCCAGGATGTGATGAGCCGACATCGAGGTGCCAAACACCGCCGTCGATATGAACTCTTGGGC